>NZ_LR217721.1:0-33300 GCF_900698955.1 Candidatus Erwinia haradaeae
ATTAAAATAATAAATCTTATAAAACATACAAATACAACAATATTCCATCTATTATAAAATATTAATATTAACAAGGGCCACTATTATATGAATACTATTCTAGATATTCTCTAAATTTTATAGGTGCACGGTATAATATGTTGAAACATTATTCTTATCTGATAGACACAACATAAAATTTTAACTGAAATCATGAAATAAAGCGCCTTTATTTAAGGCGTGTGATGATATCATATATTCCGTAATGTTTGATCTATAAAAATTAAAACCTTCTTAGGTTGTTATGTTTCTGGAATATAGTAGAGAAATTCTAGTTTTAATAATCCATGATCTAGAGTTAAATGATGTTGCACATTAAAACTAAAAGAAAACACCCTTGTTTAAAAACATTATGCAAATATATCTAGAAATCATATAGGATAATTAGAGAGTGGTTCACTATAGTTTAACCGTAACTCACGTCTAATTTAATCTCTAATTTCTAGACTATGGATATTTATTCCCAATTATATTATGTGTCCATCTCTAAAAAAGAAAGTTCAATATAACCTATCTATTTTCAAGAAAATCTCTAAGAGAAAAATTAAGATTGTCCGCACAACCCATTAAAGATATTCTTTTATAGACACATAATTAATTTCATGAAGAAAACGATCGTTTTTTAAAAGTGTAAGTTTTCTGCTATCATAAATAAGTCATCCATACGATTGATAAAATCAGATATAGTTCCAAAAACAGAAGGCTTATAATAAATTAGAAAGACACTAGACATGCTTATGATACTTTATAAAATCTACTTATCGTAGCTAACAGAATAAGTATTTTCTTTAGAAAATACTTATTCTGTATTATAATACATCAGTATTTTACTAACTAATTTAATTAGAATCATCTTAATAAAAGCACCATAGACAAAATTCAACAAGTTATTTTAACTTATATCCATACCATACAAAAACATAATACAATATGTAGTATACAAGATACTTTTCCATTATAATAAGTAATAGTTGTCAGCATAAAGAAGGAATATGTTAATTATTATATTTCATTAATACTCTAGAAATAAACTATAATCAGTAAGCTAGTAATATGTAACAATAGCTTATATCATCAAATAGAAAATAAATATCGATAATAATATGCATGGTGCAGTAGAGATATTCTATTTTCATAGAAAATTTTATCCATATACGTAGCCTGCAACTTACCTATATGCTAAACACCCTAATATATTTTCAGGTTGATGCACTTTACATTTCATATGTCCCATTGCCTACAGTAATTAATATTTCTTAAGAATTGTCCTTTATACAAGAATTTAGTTAAAGATGCTGATGGATCGATCTAATATAAGTGTTGTCGTTGATTTCTCTTTGTATACTCATGGTTGTCATATTAAAAATAACTCTTATTCTTATATAGAGAGTTATAATTTAAAGAGGTACATTAATATTATGGCAGAATATTCGGAGTGATGAAGCGACCAACTTAAAATCATCCATAGGTTTTAGTCTCGTCGATGATTTTTAATGCTGTTACAAAGGGATATTTCTAAGAAAGAATATGGTCGCATGAAAATTAAAAACTGAAAAACTGATAGATGGATGAAAATAAATCTGCGGTTTATTCATTAAGGAAAAAATACAAAGATTGTTTAACAAATAATGAAAAATGTAAAATACTGTTTTTCACCGTTGTGTATATAACATATAATAAAATTATATAAAGATTGATAGTCCACAAAAATCCCTATCCTAGATAGACTATTACATCACTCTCTATACTCACTATTTATTGATAATTTTATTTATTTTAACTAAAGTCTATATATAAGGAATTGATTGATGGCATCGCTTACAAAGCTAGTTTTAATACGTCACGGAGAGAGCCAATGGAATAAACAAAATCTCTTTACAGGATGGCATGACATTGACCTAACAGAGCAAGGTCGAAGTGAAGCAAAGCATGCTGGAAAATTGCTAAAAAACGAGGGATTTATATTCGATGTTTCTTATACTTCTGTTCTAAAACGTGCGATTCACACTTTGTGGATCATACTAGATGAAATAGACCAAGCATGGATTCCAGTAGAAAAAACGTGGCGCTTGAACGAACGTCACTATGGCGCCCTCCAGGGTATGAATAAAGATGCAATAACTAAAAAATATGGCGACAAACAGGTTCAAAGATGGCGTCGAAGCTTATCTGCTATTCCACCACGTCTTCAATGTACTGATGAAAATGTCCCTAAACGTGATCCACGTTATGCTTTATTGACCCATGAAGAATTACCGATCTCTGAAAGTTTAAAGATGACTATTGATCGAGTATTACCGTTTTGGAATACATATATCCTACCGAAAATAAAATGTGGAAATAAAATAATTATTTCTGCGCACGGCAACTCACTACGTGCTTTGATAACATATTTAGATAAGATGTCTGAAGAAGAAATTCTTGGACTCAATATACCTACTGGTATTCCATTGGTTTATCTATTTAATAAAGATCTTAAGCCTATTCAACGCTATTGGTTAAGTAATAACAATGTGCATGTAGACAAAATAACTAACCCTCAATCACAAAAATGATTAAAATCATGCGAGATAGAAAAATCATCTATTTTATAGAGATTCAGAATCTGTTTTTCTGCTATAATTATTTCAAAAATATTTAAGTTCTTTATACCTAAAAATATCATAGGTTGATCAGCCAACAGAATATCTGTATGTCGTATATATTAATTATCGCGAAATATATATTTTGTGTTTTTGCATGCTTAGATATCAAAAATAAGAATCCAAGGTTTTGATGTATAACTAAAATGTATATAACTTAATATGATTAAACCAAACATCGGATAGATCTTAAGATTAGATCCTGCTTTATTCTTCTTTCTCATATAGAGTAAAAATAAATAATAGCCAGGATATAAAATATGCTCTTTCTAATATTTAACAACATTATACCTTATTCGACTTTTGTTTTCTTTTCTTTTTCTTATTATACATTAGTTCAATGAAACTTATACTATACGTCTAGTATGTTTAAATAATGAGGTTAGTAACAAGTAACAAAAAATTCTATTGTTATATATTTCTAATGGTTCATATAGATCATAATTTACGTCCGTAATTTTTTATCTATACAAAGAGTAAGTAATTTAGCAATTTTTAATGTAAATCCTGGGAAAATGTTTCAGGTATGCCTTTTTACTCGACCATTATTAGAGATTTTTCATTACATAACATAAGATTATTAAGATTACTCAACTTTAATAAAAAGCCACTTTGTACCATATTGTAAACTTTTTTATTTATATCTCACTGAGCACTACTCACTACAGATATATCTTCTTTTTGCTTGATCATCGTTAACGAAAGTATGATCATATCAGTATCTTCTTTTTACGCAAAAAACCCTGATAGGGCGATGATCTTGGCAGACTTCACTATCAGGGCTTTGCGAATCGTTAGTATACGCATTCAAAGTGATGTTATCATAATAAATGCTAACAATCAAGTGTAAGGTTCTTTTTTTAATGGTGATTTAAAAAAATATAAACAAATCTTAAATAAAAATTTTTTTGTTATACATTGGTGAGGAAGGTGTCCTTACGAAAAACTGTTATATTCTGTATTTTAGCATCATACTACGGCATGTTAAAAACATTAGATAGTCTCTATGTATAGTAGATAATGTAGAAAAAGATAAAGAAATATTAAAATAATATACAATATTCTTGTACAGAAACTACTGTTATATCTGTCATAATTAGATATTATATCAGATACCAATAACCAATAAATGAAGAACATTTAAAGGAAACTATCAGCTGTTTATTTCAAAATCTCCTTTCTCTCCTTGTAGGCTACCATATACAAAGTGAATAATTTATAGTACCATTTATCATCAGATAATAACATATATTATATTTAGATGCACCGTGCTATAAAGGTGCATACACGGAGTGTATTTGCAAGATGGTAGTATGATTTCTTTATTTTTATCGAAAATAAATCTTTAGTGAGCTGCACCATCTTCTTTGAATCCCTTACTATATGAATGTTCGATAGTCATATTTTGAACTTCTTCAAAAAAAGATTGCAATCCTCTTCTAGGTTAGGTTTAGTCAGTAATAGACAGTAAGTAATAAACCATAGAGTTTATTTACACTAACCATCAAATACAGTCTTGAAGTATGTTAATGAGCCCCTCCGATATAAAAGTGATAGACGCATATGAGAGATCGTACTATCGTCGTAATAGGTTCCACTCTAATGATTTTAGTATCACTTAAGGAATCTGCCTATGTAATTAGTATTATACAAAAGCATCCTATGTAACTTTTACTAATATATTTCTAGAACGCTATGCCAGATTCAGTACAGTGACTTACTACATTAGAAATTCCCATCATCATTGATATGTTCACCTATATTAATAGTACCACTAGGGTGTATTTTAATACTGGATTAACGTATTAAATTAATGAATATAATCTATTTTGATAACGGCTCGTTTTTGGAAACACTATTATAGAATTTTATCGAAGGATCTAAATTATGATATAGAAATATAACCTGATTTCTGCTAAAAACCTTTTTGTGATCGTTCAATACACCTAGTGTGATACACATGTTTTCAGTCTTATGATCTTAGATCTTGAATGATTATATCTAGCAGGGGTGTATTATGATTTTATAGAATTATTTAAAAGCCTCACACACCAACGTGTTTCATTGGCATTATACATTGTATGAGAAGTATTAATAACTTGTGTTACAGATATATGCATTACTCCTTTTCTATTCCTGTGCTATTAGGTGCATTTGGTAGACAATCTTAACAGTCCACAGGACAATATCCTGTTTTCAGTGAAAGAAATATTCTCACATTTCATTTTATTGAACTGAAAATATTGATAAGGTTGATCAAATAACATTTTAGTTTCTCCATTATCTATACTTAAGAGGTTCCTGTAATAGTTACCCGCATCATGTTTAAGGAAATAGATATGTGTCAGTACAGAATTTACCTTTACGCTATCTACAATGTATGTTGATCGTATTTAATAGAATCATTCAATACAGGTTTTGTAAATCTTATATGTTAAAAAATACTTTGATGAAAAATGATGATTTAGATTTTGATAAAAAACATATATGGCATCCCTATACATCTATGACCCATCCTTTACCCACCTATCCAGTTGTTTCTGCTCATGGGTATGAGCTAATTCTTAGAGATGGTCGTCGATTGATAGATGGTATGTCTTCTTGGTGGGCGGCTATACATGGTTATAATCATCCGATAATTAATCAAGTTATGCATGCGCAAATTAATCGTATGTCACATGTTATGTTCGGTGGTATTGTTCACCCCCCTGCAGTGGAATTATGCCGTCGATTAGTAAATACTATGCCAACGGGTTTAGAATGTGTATTTCTAGCAGATTCTGGTTCAGTCGCTGTAGAAATAGCAATCAAAATGGCACTTCAATATTGGCAGGCAAGAGGGAATCCGCGTTACGAGATATTAGCTTTACGTAAGGGTTATCACGGCGATACTTATGGGGCCATGGCAGTGAGTGACCCAGAAAACTCTATGCATAACATGTATCAAAATTATCTTCCATCTAACCGTTTTCTCAATTCTCCCACCCGTCGTTTTGAAGAAAATTGGCAAAAAGGTGATGAAACGTCGTTTTCTCAATTTTTTTCTCAACATCATAAAAAGATAGCTGCAGTAATTATGGAACCAATTGTTCAAGGTGTTGGCGGAATGCGATTTTATCATCCTGAGTATTTACGTTTAACACGAATGTTATGCAATCAATATGAGATATTATTTATTGCAGATGAAATAGCAACTGGTTTTGGACGCACTGGTAAATGGCTAGCGTGCAACTATGCCGATGTCACCCCAGATATTCTGTGCCTTGGAAAAGCGTTAACAGGCGGTATGATGACTCTCTCTGCCACGCTAACTTTTCGTCACATAGCAGAAACAATCAGCAATAGTAAAGCGGGTTGTTTTATGCACGGACCAACATTTATGGCTAATCCATTGGCTTGCGCAGCTGCTAATGCTAGTTTATCGCTACTAGAAAATGACAGTTGGTATCAGCATGTAGAAAAAATTTCCACGTACCTTAGTGTTGGATTAGCGCCTCTGATCTCTCATCCTAAAGTTCGGGATATACGAGTACTAGGTGCTATTGGAGTAGTAGAAATAGTACAGGAAGTAAATATATCACAGATACAACACTGGTTTGTTGAAAATGGTGTATGGATTCGTCCCTTTAAGAATCTAATTTATCTGACACCACCATATATTATTTCTAAAGAGGCGCTTATGAAATTAATCAATGCTATTGCTATGTCCCTAGATCAGCCAGAAAATTTTATCTCCTCCTAAGTTTGTTTTTATTTTTATTTTATACAAACAAGAGCAGGTATCACAAATATACCCTTCATGGTAGAGTATATATATGTCTCAAATTCTACATTTTTCATTAGGACTAGTAATGATTGTCGTGCTAGCTTTGCTGGTCGGTCGCAATCATAAAGCAATCCGTATTTCCTACATTATCCATTTGTTAGTGATTGAAGTGATGCTCGCATGGTTTTTTCTTAATATAGAAGCAGGGCTACATGTTGTTACAGGGTTTTCGATCTTGTTTGAACAATTGCTTAAATATGCAGCACATGGCACGAATTTTGTTTTTGGTAATATGAGCGATAAAGGCCTGGCATTTTTTTGGCTGAATATCTTATGCCCTATTGTCTTTATCTCAGCATTGATCGGAATCCTCCAACATTTTTATATTTTACCTTTGATGATCCGTATAATTGGTACTGCCTTATCAAAGATTAATGGAATGGGCAAGTTAGAATCTTTTAATGCAGTCAGCTCTTTAATGCTTGGACAGTCAGAAAACTTTATTATTTATAAGGATATTTTAAGTCAAATTCCAGAATGGCGACTATATACGATGGCAGTGACTGCTATGTCCACAGTGTCTATGTCTATAGTAGGTGCTTATATGACGCTACTACAGCCAAAATATGTAGTAACAGCATTAATACTAAATATGTTTAGTACCTTTATTATTTTATCATTAATAAATCCCTATGATGCTCATGATAAAGATGATCTTAATTTTAGACACGTCTGTGTTAGAAAAAGTTTTTTTGAAATGCTTAGCGAATATATCCTAGCTGGCTTTAAGGTGATTGTAATCGTTGCAGCTATGCTTATTGGCTTTATAGCATTAATCGCTGGTGTTAATGCTCTGTTTGAGACCATTTTTGGTATTAGTTTTCAAGGTATTTTAGGCTATATATTTTTCCCGCTTGCATGGGTAATCGGCGTGCCGAGTAATGAGGCTTTGCAGGTAGGTAGCATCATGGCAACTAAAATAGTATCCAATGAATTTATCGCAATGATTGATTTACAAAAAAATTACAGCACGCTTTCTACTCGTTCTGAAGGGATACTATCAGTGTTTTTAGTGTCTTTTGCTAATTTTTCATCTATTGGTATTGTTACAGGTTCTATTAAGGGATTGAATGAACACCAAGGTAATGTAGTTTCTCGATTTGGTTTGAGACTTTTATATAGTTCGACACTCGTTAGTCTGCTATCGGCTACTGTAACTGGATTAGCTCTATAAAATATCAGAAGAGATATAAAGATTGATTATCCTACGAATAATGAGTACAGGTTCAATATATATGAATATCATATAGCGTTTTCATTATATTTTCGATAGTGTTCTGTGTGATTTACAATGATTCATTTAGTGATTTGATTTATAATGTATTATCGTGAGTAACGTGCGTAAACTATAGTCATAAGGTACTGGTTACTAAATGAGTAAAAGCGATTTATATGGAATTGTAGTCCATATGTAAGATGTAGAAAAAAGTACTAGATATCTTTATTACTATCAGTGAAGTTGTTATTAACATATCTCTATATTAGAGATTCAAGATTATTTTTAAAGAAAAAAATAACACATTATGTCTTAATAAGGTTAAAATGATAAACAGGCCTGGTATGCGCGCCGAACTTTGTTAAATAGAAAATCTGTCTCTATATGAAAAATTTTATATAAATTTTTAGTTGTTTTTTTGGGTTTATTTCAAGCTTACAATATAGATAAAGAATCTTCTTTTTGAACCACTGTAGTAATTGCTACAAACTAAGCGTGATCCATATCTAAGAGTAACAATAACCAGTTTTACTGAAGTGCATAATACCTATCATCTCATAACAATATGTACTTCTTATAAATCAAGAACATCGCGTTGTTTTATTAAATAGCGTGTTGCTACCACCATTCATGGAAATGGTGAATAGGTCCAATACCCTTACCAACAGATAAGTTACCTGAATGACTCAGTGCTCGATATAACCATTCTTTAGAAAATTTTAATGTTTGCGACCAGTCTTCAAAATATGGACGTTTAGCGGCTAAAGCAGCCGAGAGCGTGCACCCAGTACCATGAGTATGTGGAGTATTTACTCTAGGAGTAGAAAAACACCGTTCTTTGTGAGCAGTAATAAGCCAGTCAGGGCTCAATGATCCAGGGAGATGCCCCCCTTTCATTACCACCGCTTGACAGCCTAGATCTAAGAGCTGGCGTCCTTGCTGACACATTTGAATTTCATTCTTTGCTATATTACAACCAAGCAGTATTGCAGCCTCTGGTAGATTAGGAGTAAGTATTGATACCAATGGTAATAACATCTCTTTTATTAAAAATATTGCATCCTTATCCAATAATGTATTTCCATTTTTAGCCATCATAACTGGATCAAGGACCACCCAAGGAATAGGGAATTCTATTAATTTCTCAGCAATCACATGGATGATGTTTGCCCGATGCAACATACCAATTTTTACGCTATCAATATGTACATCGCTCAAAACTGAATCTAATTGCTCTGTTAAGCACCGAGAACTTACTGGGGAAATAAATTGTACACCTTGGGTGTTCTGTGCTACAATAGCGGTAATAACTGCAGTACCATACACACCTAATGCTGAAAAAGTTTTTAAATCTGCTTGAATACCAGCTCCACCGCTTGGATCAGTACCGGCGATGCTTAATATATTGTAATTTCTCTTAGTCATTACTAATTATCAACACTCTTTTATCGCTTTAAATAAATATTTATATAAAATTCTCATACTATCTATCCATTTAAGCAAACAATTACATATTAAGGCATATATAGATTCATCGATATGCAATATACCATTTACATTTTTTCTGCATATGATAGAAAAGCATGTCATCGACTAATATGTTCATAAGAAAAGAAGACCATATTCTCTAACTTAGCAAGTCTGTATACCATAAAGAAAAACGCTGAATATGCTGCACAATTTTTTATATCTATCATCATAAAAAATATCATCATATTAGTATAATATAGTATACTTCCATCTATGAGATCTATAGCTAGAATATATTCTATTCAGAAAACAAAAAAACACTAGAATAGATGCAAGAATCGTTACACTAATATGAGCTCAAGTTCATTCACATACTATGAAGAGATAGTGTAGAGGTAGGCGCAGAGCAAAAACATAAAAATTTTTTCTAAAATATCATTTATACCATGCATTGATCAATAGTATGTATAGAACACTGTGTTAAGTTTAATTATTTAGTTTATGTTTTATCAGTGTGTTCACAATAATAAAGTCACTTATCTTAGCCTATATAGTTCCACACATCATATCGAAATATTATCGTATATCAATATAATTTATATATTTTGTGATAATGAGTAAAATAATGCAAGTAATCATGTCATTGTTCCTCATTAGATATACTCGCATGTTGTTATCAGTTAGAGAGAAAAAGTAGACATAAGTTATTTATTATATTTTCTTTGACGCATGCATTGTTTTGTATGCAGCTCTAAGAATCAACCTGAAAGACAACGTCCAAGATATGCATCCCAGTCCTTCCATACAGGCTGCAAACCAGCTAGCTGTAATGCTTGGGCTACCTCTTTCGGAGAACGGTTGTCACATGGTATGAATTGCTCTAATTCTATTTTTTCATGCGAATAACCACCTGGTTGAGTTTTGGAGCCTGCACTAATACTATTAACTACAATTGGTACTACATGATCACGAAAATACGGTGATTCTCGAGTTGACAGGGAGATTTCTACCTCCGGTACTAGCAATCGAAAAGCACACATAACTTGGAGAAGCTGTGCTTCATCTATTATAGACGATGGCATGACCCCTCCACCTGCACAAGGACGTAAACGAGGGAAAGATAATGAGTAACGACTTTTCCAAAAAGTTTTGCGTAAATAGAGTAAGTGTTGAGCTAGTATGTAGCAATCTGCACGCCAGTTATCTGATAATCCGATAAGTACGCCTAATCCTATTTTATCCATTTCAGAGCGAGCAAGACGATCAGGGGTTTCTAGTCGCCATAAAAAATCTTTTTTTTGGCCCGCAAGGTGATGATGACTATAGCTTGGAGCATGATATGTCTCTTGATAGACTAATACGCCATCTAGACCACACTCTTTTAATTCTACGTATTCTTTTTGTAGCATTGGTTGTACTTCCATCATCAAAGAGCTACAATATTCACGTACTAATGGTACACAACACCGGAAATAATCTATACCAACTTTTTTTTGGTGTTCGCCAGTGACAAGTAATAGATGGCGAATGCCATGCGCTCTAATGGCCTCACATTCTTGAATAATTTCTTTCTGATCAAGAGTTTTTCTACGTATACGATTGCTCATCGAGAAACCACAATATGTACAATCATTTGAGCAAAAATTAGAGAGATACAGTGGTAAATAAAAATTAATGGTATTACCAAAACGTTGGCGGGTAAGTATTTGAGCCCTTTGTGCTAAATACTCTAAATATTGTCCTCCTACTGGCGACAGTAACGCCATCATTTCTTGTAGGCCAGGGCTTTCCATGATCAGCGCCCGTTCCACATCCTGTTTAGTTTGATTGTATATTGATAAACTTACATTATCCCAGTGTATCTTTTCCCAATGATATGAAAAAGTCTTCATGAGGTCTCCTCCGATATCGATTGATGGGATAAAAAATTGGTAAGCGGACTAGTAGCTTTTGCTTTCAGAGAAGGTGACCCCAGCCCCGCCTGTCTAGCTATTTCACCTGCTTCTAGTGCTATGCGAAAAGCATTTGCCATTGCAACCGAATCTCGTGCAACAGCAATAGCAGTGTTCACAAGAATTGCATCAGCCCCTATTTCTAATGCCTCTAACGCTTGACTAGGTGCACCAATACCAGCGTCTACTATAACTGGTACCTGAGTTTGTTCAATAATTATTTGCAAGAAATCACGGGTTTTTAGTCCTTGATTTGAGCCTATTGGAGATCCTAGTGGCATGACTGCTGCACAGCCGACTTCTGTGAGACGCCGGCATAAAACAGGGTCTGCACTACAATATGGTAAGACTATGAATCCCTCTTTGACAAGTTGCTCTGCGGCTTTGAGTGTCTCTATTGGATCAGGTAATAAATACTGCATATCTGGGTGAATTTCAAGTTTTATCCAATTTGTCTGTAAGGCTTCTCGTGCCACTCTCGCTGCGAACAACGCCTCTTCAGCAGTTTTAACACCTGAAGTATTTGGAAGTAGTCGAACTCCAGCCCTACGGAGTCCTACTAATAAGGCGCTGTTACTATTATCATGAAGGTCAACTCGACGCATCGCTAACGTGACTAGTTCGCTTCCAGAAATAGAAATGGCTTGTAACATCAATTCTGTACTAGAAAATTTACCAGTACCAATAAATAATCGTGACCGAAAGGGGGTATCAGCAATGGTAAACATTATTCAACCTCCGGCAATAGCTTGAAATAAAAGAATATCATCACCATCCTTCACCTGATAGTCCTTCCAGTTTGATCGTGGGATAATAGTTTGATTCAGTGCCAGCGCGGTACCTAAGGGGGCATCATGACACTGCTGAGCAAGAAAACAATCTATGGTGAGAGAATGAGGAATTTCCACTCGAAGATCATTAAAAGTAATTGCGATCATATAAATCTCCTTTAGTGATATTAGAAGGGGAGAGCAGGCTCTTTTTGCTTTGTAGATTTTGCACATATCGTACAGTTGTGACTTCGGCTGAGTGTTAGTGTTCGCCACTGTAGTGATATCCCATCAAATAGACGTAGTTTTCCAGAAGATGGCATCGATATTTTACATATAATTTTAATAGCCTCCAATGCCTGTAGACTACCCATTATTCCTACTAGTGGCCCCAGGATTCCAGAATTACGACAATTTAGTGCGATCTCATTGACAGAAGGAAAAAGACACGCGTAACAACCGTATTTCCAAGGTGGCTCAATAAAAAATAATTGACCACAAAAACCTACTGCGCTAGCGCTGATTAAGGGTGTGTTGTATTGAATACAGGCCGCATTAATATTATGTCTTGTAACAATATTGTCGCTACAGTCTAAAACAACGTCCGCATCGCACACTTTTTGATTTAGGTAATCCCCTTTTAATCTATTAGATAAAGCTACATAGCGCACATTTGGATTTAGTGTGGATAGGTGGCGTTTTGCTATCTCCGACTTCATCTGACCGATGTCGTTAGTTTTATAGAGGATTTGACGCTGTAGATTTGTGAGATGTAAACGATCATCATCTGCTAGCAGTAGCGTACCTACTCCAGCTGCTGCTAGATAAAGCGCGGCTGGCGAACCTAACCCTCCTAAACCACATAATAATACTGTAGCGGATTGTAGGTTTTTTTGACCTATATCGCCTATCTCATTTAGTAAAAGTTGGCGGCTATAGCGTAAAAAATCCTGATTATTCAGCATATTGTCTCCAATTTCTATTACAGTAGAAGTATGTTGGATAGATATATCTATTACTCTGTCTTAGTAGATACGAGTAATGTAATAAAGTGATTATTGGTGCTATTAAAGGTACCAATGACTGAATAAGCAGCTAGGTAGTATGTGATAGCAACCTTTTTTACATACTCTAGAGTAATACATTTTTAAAATGGCCATTTTAAAAATAAAACCATTTTTAAGATAGTTGTGAGACCGTCTCTAGACTTGGAGAATCAGATGATATCGCCTACGTGGCGTAAGAAAGACATCATTCAAGGTAGGGTGGGGGTTGCATTCCTAGTTCGCATGCCTATTAAGCGTTCTCTATCATTGTATAGATAGACCCAGAGATGAATTGGTAAAGTAGAAAATATGCATGTCGGTATGTTCTACACGATTCCCCAGAAAAAATTTATATCTATACTTGAATCATATATTTGTATATTACATAGTTTCTCACCCAGGCCCAATATGCATTATGCATAACAATCACTATTGTGATGTATTTATATCACATTTGCAGTCATTATATCTCGAAGATTTTATATTAATACACGAGAGTACTAGAGGAGTCTGATTGACAAATATTAGTGAAAATATCTCTCAAACATTATCATTTTTGACTATCTTAGTGAGAAATCCGATCTATGTTCTGAACGAGCGTTATTTTAAAATATAACTTTACATCTTCATTCCCTTAAGAATAGTAAAATATATAGCATTAAAAAAGTATTTGACAATAATTCATTTATCCTACATAGGGTCTTCACCCTAGGTTATTCTCTGGTCATTATCTATTATAACAAACAATTGAAAGGTGCATACGATCAAGTATTTCCATTATACGCAGCACTTTATCATCTTTAAAGTATCTTCACAATTATTTGACTCTTAAGATTGAGTGTTCTCTATTCTTACGGATCTATTGAGATTTTGACATAGAAAAAAATTCTAGACTAGAATCTACTAATAGTAGAAGTGTGGGGTGTGTTGCTAGATTTCTGTGCAAGGATTGCATCCTGATCAACATGGATAGTTGCCGGCTAGTATTCAATTAGATTAATACTGCAAGAAGAAATTAAAGCGTTTTGTTTACATCTATTATTATGTATTTGTAATTCAATATGCGCGTAAGCTAGAACAACAGTATAAGCGTAATCTTATAGGTATAACGAACTTTTTCTTAAATATCTTCTGTGTTTAATAAAATACCAGAATCTTTGTGGAGCTGTATAACTAAAATAGCATAAAATACATCAATTAGCACAACAACAACGTTGATACTGGAGCTAAAATAATCGTAGCCTAAGTCTATATAGTGTACCATTAGCCATGAACGGTATGTCAAAGACACATAGGTGTTCATGATAATTTTCTAACTAAATCAGTCTTATTTCTTTTAAGAATATTCATATAGACATGATTAGAATTCTCTATTATTACCTATACACCCTTTTCCAAGGTAATTTTAGTTAATTTTCTCCAGGTATGTAATACAGAAAATTATGCTTCCAGACGAAATATTATACCGAAATAGGATGCAATCGTCTCCCAATAATCATTCTGTGTCATACAAGACACAGAATTTACAAATATCTTGTAAATACTTATAAAATATTTTCTGCATCACATACAAAAATAATATATAGATAATGGCATATTCTAACAACACAGAAAACGAATGAATCCAATTTATACGATGTTTTACCCTTCTTTGTTCTTTTGTATCATAGTATAAATTCAACATATCAATATACTGTTCAATTTACGCATATGTCATCTAGTGTGCTTTGTGAAATAAAAAACTCTTTCACCACCTATCTAAAATAACTGCGATAACCTTCTATTTTTTGTTTTAAGCATAAAGTAGCTGTACGCCAATCTTCCGCAGAGGTAATAGCACTTACTACCGCTATACTTCCTACGCCACAAGCTAACACTTGATCAACTCGATCAAGAGTAATACCACCAATGGCTACAGTGGGGATATGGGTTAGCGTACTTGTTATATTCTTTAGTTTCTTTAAGCCCTGTGGTTGAGAAGGCATCTTCTTAGTTGTGGTCGCAAAGATATGTCCTAGAGCAATATAAGAGGGATTCCATCTTAATGCGCGTAATAATTCTTCTTCATTATGAGTAGATAATCCAAGACGTAAACCAGCATGCCAGATAGCATCAGGGTTAGCGTGGTTCATATCTTCTTGTCCTAAATGTACACCATAAGCGTTATAGCGAATAGCTAGTTTCCAATGGTCATTAATAAATATTTTCGCGCTATAATTTAGACCCAAAAGTACCGCATCTTTAATATTTGAGGCTAATTGCTTTTCTGCTTTATCCTTCAAGCGTAGCTGAATAGTGGTTATGCCAGTATCTAGCATCCTTTTTAACCATAGTAAGGAGTCAACTACGGGATATAAACCAAGTTGATGTGGAACTGGTGCAAAGTTATTTTTAAATTTCATAATTACTCCTATAGTTATACATCTATGAAAATATATTTTTGCAAATAAAAAATTCAAAATCAACTATTGTGATAAAATGTAAAAGATTTATATAGGGAGAATTTATCAAAAAAATAAATCTTTTATTTGTCATCATACTCATGATGAAACATCTTTAATATTAATTAAAATAAATAATTAATTTTAATAAATGAAAAATTATTCTAATTTTATCATTATTTTATTTTTAATATAATCATTAAATAATTATAGAATTTAATTTTAAGAATATTTCTATTATGGTAGAAGAAGTTCTTATTATGTATAATAATATTATTATCATTTAAAACATAATATTGAAATATAACATAAGATGCTCAATCATATCTAATGATGTAATTAAATCATGATATATGATCATATTTAAACTAAAAATCGTATGAATATTAATATAAAAACAAAATTTATGATAAAACGATATCTAAGGATCTAAATATGAATAACTATAATTAAAAAATTTATTTGAATTGCATAGATTAGTAATCTTATTACAGATCTTTATAACTATGAAAACATGAATTCTTAAAATAAATATTTTATATTAAATATAGCATGAAAGTTAAGTTAAAATTAAGAAATGAATAATAATTAATAATCGCTACAAATTAATTTTATAAAACCCATTCACAATGTGAGCTAAGTTCTAAACTGCATATATCTCATATAATTTTTATATTGTTTTTTAATTTATGTATTGAATACTAAAGCATAAAATTATATTTTGTTTCTATCTAAAATAGTTCTATACGACTATGTGTTTTAATAAAAACTAGCATTCTTTACTGCATCGATCTAGTTTATATAAGAGTAATTATAATACGCAATAAAATATGTTATATATATAATGGTATATACTCGATACTTTTATTTTCTACAGATTTTCTTGATATTAGTATTGCTGTATGCTTCACATAATAGATCTTGCTGATAACCAAATAGTATTTTTATTTTTCACAAATCCCTTAAATAATCTATATATAATATATACGTATAATATTAGGTAATAAACTTTAAACTCCAATGTTAATTTTCTTGCCACTTTCTGTATACAAATCTTAAATGGTATTGACAAGTATGATGGATGCATATGCAGACGTCCATATTTATTAAAATGCTTAGACATGCATATGAACTTAAATTCTTGAAATCACGCAATAACTAATTTTTAGAAATAATTTTCATATGATAGACTTTATAGAAAATAATTCTCTTAAAAAACAAGATATGTGCATCTATTGATCATCAAACAAAATCAGTAAAAATAAAATAAATAACATAGTTAATTGTGAATTGTTCATTTGCTATTAATAAACATTAATACAATGTATTTTTCATAAAAATATTTAATTACAAAAATGAGTTAATAAAATACTGTTTATTTTTTAAATATTAGTGGCAAGTAGTCTTAGCAAGACTATAATAGTCTTGTATTTGTAGAACAATTATGTAGAAGTACTATTATGCAGAAAGAGTATATATTTTATGAAAATTACATTTTAATTTATTAAAATGTATATGTTAATGAAATTAAACTATGTTTTTATCTCTTTATACCGTATAATATTATTTTTATATATGTGGTAAGATCATGTGTTTATATTTTATAATAAATAATATTTTTAAAAAATCATCCAAATTATTAACCTCAGTATGGTGCATTTAAATATGTATTTAAAATTATTACAAACCAATTTAACTATAATTTTATTATCTGTTATAGCAATGTCTCCATTTTCGCTGCTAGCGAATACTAATATAGAAGATATAAAAATTGGATTTTCACCAGGAGACAGTGCAAGACAGACTGTCTTATTAGCGATTTCAGAAGCAAAAAATTCAATTGATATTGCCGCATACTCTTTTACTAGCAAACCTATTGCATTAGCTTTGCTTGATGCAAAAAATAGAGGTGTTCATGTGCGTTTAGTAGCGGATAAGAAATCCAATAGTAACAGGTATACTGCAGCAACGTATTTATCTAATCATCAGATTCCAGTGAAATTAAATGACAAATATGCGATTATGCATAATAAATTCATTATTATTGATGGTCATTCAGTAGAAACTGGTTCTTTTAACTATACACGGAGCGCTGCCACTCGCAATGCCGAAAATGTGATTTATTTTCGTCATCAATCAGAAATTGCTTCAAAATATATGAAAGAATTTGAGCGTCTATGGAAAGAAGCAATATCTATTAGTCCTACGTATTAATTAGGTAAGCATTAAGAAAAGTATTAATCATACATGTTATATTTATTATTTAAAATTGATTAATTTAATATTTATTAAATAAATACATCTTTATACCAGCTTTAAATAAAGTTGCGAATCACTATCTATTATCTATTAATTTAGTATTAGTTAGATAACATATATAAAAATATCAAAATATATAATATAAATATATTTTTAATTTTATTTTGTTAAAGTTTTTAAAAAAATTATGTGTTATATGTATCATAATGCATAGCATACGCAATGTATGAACATACATATAACATATATTTATATTATTATTGCTAGTTTCAGACTATATTTTATCCATAAAAATCGGTAAAAATCGGAGAGAAAATAATGATGTAGGATGATATTTTCAAAAAAATAAGATATAGCGATGAACGTGACGAACTGCACTGTACACTATAATAGTGCACGCTTTATAAAATATATATTTATTTAAAAAGTACATTCACTCTACATAAAGAAGTAATTCACTACTATACAAAGCCTGTATTTCATTAATACAAATATTGCAGCGCATACAAGACATTAAACATTAACATGTTGTATCAGATTAGCGTATAGATACATATAAATAAAAATTTTATTTTTAATCATCTATCAAAAAATTTTTCCACTAGTGCTTTGATATTACATATTTTACTTAAATATCAGTACGTATTAATAATAGAACTGTATTTACTGTAAATTCCAGCGTAGGCGTAGAATAAAACATTCTTACATGTGTGATAAAAGGATATATTTTGCACACAATTTCTGCACATAGAAACTACTAATGATAGTGATAGCTTTATTAGCAAATAAAGAGCGTATTATCGTCTAATCTATGTGTGGTAGAATTCTGTAATACTAAATTGAGTAAAACGATGATTATTTTTCGCTATAACAAGAAACCTATATATTGTATAAAGTAAATTTAAAAAATAATAATGGATTCATCGATCAATGTCATCTATCGTCTACTGTACACACAAGCGATAATATTTTTTCTCAATAAATATAGGGATACAGGATGTATATCTTAGCGGATGATAGTAAAAGTTTACTTTTTCATTAATTATCGTTCTGATATCATTTCTTCTCGATACATATAAAAGATGCATATAAATATTTTATGTTATATGTTATAAAAACATTAAAGGCCTTAGTAGTCACTACACCAATTTTAATAAAAATTGAATGTATTGATATTGATAGGCCCACTATGTGATGTTTTAATATCAATGATCCCAGTCTTTTTTGATATTATTGACACATGATGGATGATATTGTTCATCATTAAATACAGCACCCTATAGAAGGGTGCTGTATTGAAAGCACATTACGATTAAACGTTATGTTCTAAGATGTTTTTTGATTTTTTATCTGCAGAGATTGAAATTTTCTGAGGTTTTTCTCTTTCTGGAATATCGTATATAAACTCCAGTTTTAATAATCCATGACCTAGTGCAGCATTTTGAATACTAATCCTATTTTCCATGTTAAAACTAAGAGAAAATTCCCTTTTTTTAAATCCCTGATGCAACCATGTCATGGAGTCTTTTTCAGAAGCATGTGCGGTTTCTTCTGTCTTTAAATGTCCCCTAATGGTTAACTGGTTATTAAGCACAGAAATATCCAATTCTTCTTCACTATAACCTGGAACGCTAACTGTCATTTCGTAATGTTCTTTATCTTTCTGGAGTAGATTATATGTTGGTGCATCACTAACAGGCGCTTCACCTGTGATGCGACTAAAAAGATTATCTATTTGTGTAAAGCGATCAGCAATAAGAGGATTACTCCATGCCGGTATAATAGAAAAAGAACGATAAGTCATGATGTTATCCTATAATTTATATAACGTGAAATATTTTATGAGACATACAGTTTGGATATAGGTATTATTTATAGCTTTTCAAGCGCTCCACTATAGAGAAGTGGGAAATATAATAACAGTTATTTGTTTAAAATGGTTTGTTAGCATAAATAAACCTATTGAATCAACACAATATTTCCATTTGTCTGTAACATTAGATTGATTTAGATCATATCTAAGCATCTCACTTAAATACAGAGGTTACGAATCTAACATGCAAATTATATGATAGCTCATATAGCATTTTTGATGAGTCAGACAAAAAGATTATAATTTTATTGATAGGTCTAAATGCAAAAATATGCTTCTATATTATTATGGAGAATTTGCATATAAGGTAAAACAGGCCATATGATACAGCAAGAAAATTTTCTATTTTATAGATAAAACATCTTTTTAGATGGTCATGCACTGTTATAGTTTGTTTAGTTTGTTTGCTATATTTTTAACGCGTTCTAATCTGAATTAGACTTATAATATAAAAATATTACATATATATCAAAAACTTTATCTTAGCGTTATCATTTTAGCAATAAATTACAAGATTGATGGCAGTATAAAAATCTTCACATACTAAATACTAGCAAAATATATTATTACTAACATTTTCACCTATTGAGAAAACTTTGTAAATTAAGAATTACAAGATCTCTTTGGAATATTCAGTATTTAAGAAAATATATCTATCGCTAGATAGTACGATATGTAGTATTTCTAATACTAAAAACTAGTTAAGACATCTCCGATAATAAATAAATATTTGTATTTATGAATTCAGTAAGACTTATCAATAAAAGTAAAGTATACACGAGAGTTTAGATCTATAAAAGACATCAGTTTCTTTCAATAAAGAATATCCAATAAATGAAAGATAATTGCATTACAAACCATTGCACAATAAGCTTGTGTGATAGGAATGCTAAGTTTATAGTCGAAAATAGATTACAATATAGGATTTTTATATGACTAACTATCAGAGTATAAGAGAGATCTGATCGCATAAGTCTCCCTAGAGAACTGTAAGGCATGATTAATACTGTGCAATAACTATCTTATCTAATTTGATCATTTTCAGTTATCTATTTTACTGATTATAAGAGTGCTGGGAACTAGACTTGACGTGATCTGATAAACATAGTAATGAGAATGGTTTTCTTGTATTGGCTAAACAAATCACGATGATTATGATTTATGTGTAAAACATGGCAATTCCTGATAGGCTGCATTTTAATATTTGTACCAATATTGGTAAATAATTGTCAATTTATTTTCAAAGATCAACTTTTAGCGGATCAAGAAATTATACTAATAGGCCACACTATGGGAACAGCCTGGAAGGTTACCTTACCAGGAGTCAATCGAATCAAACAAGATTTCTTACGATACAAGATACAGAAGCTTTTGGATTACGATGAGCAACAGATATCAACATGGAAAAGAAATTCGGAAATCACTAGATTTAATCAATATCGTGGAAATCAGCCACAACCGGTCAGCGTAGAAATTGCTGATCTTGTAACACAGGCATTGCGAGTCGGTAATAAAACGCATGGTGCAATGGATATTACTATTGGAACTCTTGTTAATTTATGGGGATTTGGACCAATTGGTGCACCAAGCAAAACTCCAACACAACACCAGATTGATACAGCTCGTACTTTCACAGGTCTGGCTAACTTACAGGTCATTCATCTTGCAAATCAGTCATATTTACATAAGAGTTTACCAGAAGTATGCGTTGATCTCTCTAGTGTAGGAGAAGGATTCGCAGTCGATCATTTAGTAGGCTTGATAGAAAAAGAAGGTATTTACAACTATCTTGTTTCGGTCGGTGGTGCTGTACGCACCCATGGTTATAATACAAAAGGTAAACCGTGGAGAATTGCAATACAAAAACCCACAGATCTGGAAAATACGGTACAGGATGTTATCATTTTAAATGGGCATAGCATCAGCACTGCTGGTACGTATAGAAATTATTATGAACTAGACGGTAAACGATTAACGCACTTAATCAACCCCGTTACTGGACGACCCATTCAGAATCATCTTGTATCAGTGTCTGTGATTGCTAATACTGCTTTAGAGGCAGATTGTTGGGATAGTGGTTTATTAATATTAGATATGGAAAAGGCGCAAATGTTAGCTAAAAAACATCAAAAAGCAGTATATTTAATTTCTCAAACAGGAGATAAATTTACTAGTTGGATCTCACCTCAATTTTTATATTTTCTGAGTCCCTCTCTACAAGTTGCGCATTGATTGCAATAGTGTAAGTATTCTGTATCTCTAAAAAAAAGATGTTATCATTTTTCCCCACTCATAGGTAATTCAGCTTACCTTTTAGAACTAGAGATATCATATTTATTTATACTGCGTATCTAATATGATACCAGAAATTCAGCTTTTCTTATTATACGTGAACACAATTCTTTAGGGTTTTTTAAAATTCACATGCTAGAGTGATAGGATTGTATTTTTAGTCTGTTCGGGATTAAAATCCTAATACCTGTATAGTATTTTGTATAATATATATATGTTATGAAAAGAAAGATGCGAAATAATCATATGTAAATATTTACAGAAAGAATTCGTACATAAAATACTTTTATATATTATCTGATAACTTATACATATATTGTGAGAGTGGTATTATGCATAAGATCTTATCGATGCAAAGCATGGCATTACTCTGTGTCTTATACTCATAGAGTTATGTTCTTGTTATTTAGTTAAAGTAAAATGTGGTTATCTATAAGTAATGCATGCATGGTGTTGAGTAGATAGCTAATCGTAGCATAAAAATAAAAACAATATGTTTTCAAAATACTTAATTTTTCAGTAAAATACTACACCAAGATAATAACATCAAATGCCAGCAGGTAACTATTCGCAATGAAATCTATAAAAATTATATAAATATATAATAAACTTATTTCCCTCCTATACATCAGGATAGACTATTTGTTTTTGTGGGTCTATTTTTATACAACAATCGCACTATATAATAATTAAGTATCTTTAGAGACTTTTACATATTAGATGATATTATAATTATATTGCGTTAACCTTGTTGAGAGTTCATTTATCCCTATTGTAGGCAATAAATATTAAAGGGGAAATGATAAATTATGTTTAAAAATAGTGATATCACATTTAGTGAAATTCTCACGCGATGTTTACGTTTAAACTAAATGTAGAATAAGTGTTTTATATATCAACTGCCAGTAACGATAAATATTTTTTTATTTTAAAAATGCAACATGCATCTAGTATGTCTCTCAAAGTTACTATACTTAACGAGATTTAGAGGAATAATGGTATATTCTCCCATTACTTTTGATAGACAATCTCTTTAGAATCTTTCCACATGCAGATATAGAATAGTGCTATATGTAGCCACGTACTTCTAATATAGATTCTCTTATGACTTTATGTGTACTGACTCCTTGCAACGTGGATACCACTTGGTTACTAGATATCATCTCTACATCTTGATAAAAGAATATAACACGATTATTCATTAGGTGCTGCTCTTATATTATTTTTAATAAAAAGTTTGGACGCAAAAAACCCTGATAGGGCGATGATCTTGGCAGACTTCACTATCAGGGCTTTGCGAATCGTTAGTGTACGTATTCAAGAAAACAATATCATAATAAATACGAGTAATCAAGTGTTAGATATTATTTTTATGAGTAATCGTAAAAATATATAGGAACAAGCAGTAAATCAAAAACTTTTTGTTATGTATGGAAAGATAATGGGTGTAATGACAACCATTTAATTTTTATATCCTGTCTTTTATATCATATCATAGCATATCTAGAATACTAGATAGCCTCTATCTATCATTTTATAATGAGAGAAGAGATTAGAAAAGACTATAATCATACAGATTATATCATATAATATGTAACATCGTTGATGTTTATCATGATGAGGTATAATCCAAGATGGTATGTATATTTTAAAGTGATATCACAATCCATAAATGTTTACCGCAAGGCGCTTCTTTTCTCTCCTGTACGCCTGCAATAAATAATGATTATTTTATACTATTATTTATTATTAGAAATAGCATTAAATATAGCGTGCACACTATAGCGTTGCATATACGTGATTAACCTGCAGCATTATAGTATTGCTCTGTATCTACAGAAAATAGATCTTTAGTAATCTGAGATAGCTCTTCAAAATCCCCTTCATCAGCAGATCGGCGTTCACTAGTCATCCCTAACTTCCTGAAAAGAGAAAGATCTCGGTCTTCTTCTGGGTTAGCCGTAGTAAGTAATTTACAGCCATAAAAGATAGAGTTTGCCCCAGCCATAAAGCACAGCGCTTGAGTCTGTTCATTCATCTTTTCCCGCCCAGCTGATAGACGTACATAAGATCGCGGCATCATAATGCGTGCTACTGCAATGGTTCGTATAAAATCAAAAGGATCAACATCATTATTAGTGGATAATGGTGTTCCGGGTACTTTTACCAACATATTTATAGGTACGCTTTCTGGTGGTTTTGGCAAATTCGCTAACTGTACTAATAACCCTGCACGATCATCGATACTTTCACCTAGACCAACAATGCCACCAGAGCATATTTTAATGCCTGCCTGACGCACTGCATTAAGTGTATCTAATCTATTCTGATAACTGCGTGTTGTAACAACACTACTATAGTACTCTGGTGATGTATCCAAATTATGATTATAGAAATCCAGCCCCGCTTCTGCTAAACGATATGCTTGTTCATCCTCTAGCATACCTAATGTCATACATGTTTCCAGCCCCATTTTCTTTACACCCTTGATCATTTCTTCTAATAGAGGCATATCACGATCGTGTGGATTTTTCCAAGCAGCCCCCATGCAAAAGCGCGTGGACCCGGCATTTTGTGCTGCACGGGCAGCATCCAGAACTTGTTGTAGATGTATGAGTCGTTCATTTTCTAGTCCTGTGCTATAGCGTGCGCTTTGCGGGCAATATTTGCAGTCTTCCGGACAAGAGCCTGTTTTAATTGAGAGCAATGTACTCATTTGGATTTTATTAGGTTGAAAATATTGACGATGTACTTCCTGAGCTTTAAACAGTAAATCACAAAAAGGTTGATCAAATAACGCTGTGGCTTGCTTAGTAGTCCATACTTGAGAAGTCGACATATATAGTTATCCGTATGATGTTTAAGGAAATAGGTATTTATAAGTATAGAGTTTACCGTTACGCTGTCTATAATGTATTAAATTTTATGTAACAATTTTTTCAATATAGATTTTATGAGGCTGTGATGTAACCAGATGTTAATCTTATATTTCTATAAAAATACATCTAGCATCCTTATAGATATATAGCTAATTCTCTACCAAGCTACCAGGTTATTTCTTTTGATGGGTATAAGTTAGTTCACCCAGAGAGAGGGTTATTATTTCATAGACAGCTCATCCTCTAGAGGTATTTATACATGGATAATAATGCAATAATTCATCTGAGGCTTTTAAAGGCTACACCCCCTAATTTTATAATTTACGCTGCCTCTTTGAGAGTCTCTATGGAGTAAGGTAATAAATGCTATAACGTCTAGAGGATGTATTTTAAGTTTTATCCTATGTGTGTCTATGGTGGTCTATGATGCCACCTTATGTATCGCTTGTTATCTCTCTTCTCTATGGCGCTCCTGAGGAAAAATTGAGCATATGCAGGAGGATACGGAAGATGGAAGAGTGCTTTAACTCTCGCTCGGTAGAATAAGGAATCCGCACTATCTTTATAAGGATTGACTCAGCTCATGCTGAATATTATTAGTGCTACTCCGGACATATAAATATCTTTACAAGATCAAGTCTTTGTGTATGAATGTACTAGTACAAGTAAGTATTGTGAATAATAGTAATCTTATAAATAATTAATATTATTAAACTTCCAACAATATAGCATAGACTAGTTGCTCTTTTGTTAGTCTGTTGGTGGTACTGGTATCAATACGTATAAACATGGCGCCTCAAAACCTCATCATGTATTTCTAAGGAAATATCAAATACACATATTACTAAAACGAGTTAAAATTCCATACTAAATAATTCTTACAAATAATTTTATTTATACAAGTTTTCATTGGAAGTTTAAAACACAAAAAGAGTTTCTGTAATACTCTACAGATTTCGCGTATATTCTACCTTGATCTTTCCGGTCGGCATCCATATTTACCACTCAATCGTCCTTAGGATTCTAAAATTCTAGAAATAATGCCACGCGCTGCATGTTTTATAAAAAAAAGAAATAAGCTTTATCATTACAGCTATAAGGGGTGCAATAAACAATATTTAACCCGTTACAATCCACTGAACTAGCCTTTTATGAAGATGTCTATATTACATACGGGCCGTATTCAATAATGTTTAGCAATCACATTACCACTATAACCTTAAACGACGTCCGCATTAAAGTTGATTGATCTCATAGAGAGTACGTGGTAGTAAGACAATAATATATAGCATACATAATAATTTAGCGTTATTAGGTGGTGTTTTTCCGTCTTATATTTTAATGAACAGATATCATTAGTGAAATAGAGGATGCGACCCCCTACAGGGTAGTAATATGCAAGAAATAATAGCCTGTTAAATTTAGTATTTTAACGGCCTCTTCTATTAGTAGATAAAGCGCGTTTATCGAACTTAATTCCCTGCGATTATATTTCAGCATGCTATTGCGGATTAGTGCTCTCTTAATCTGTATTACTGACCTCATGCAGTAGAAGTAGATGACTTATAGAGAAAAATTTTACTTACTCAGAAGATGATCTCACATGTCCATGCAGTGAAGTCCTTTTATAAGAGATACGCATTACTATTTCTCACGACACACTAGAAATGTAATTCATTCCTCCTTGGTACTATTCAGGACAGTTATCACTGAATAAGCTATTAACTGATAGGCAATAGTAGCCCTCGCTGACATAAGTTACAGTAATATATTGTCAAATGACAGTGGTTACATTCAATCTTCTTACGATAGTAACTAAAGTATCTCTATATATGTATAAGAAATAAATCACTCAAAGTGAGCCATGAGCAAAAATCATCCTATTTTAACTTTGTCCCCATTTCTATATAAATCAATCTGGCGGTTAATCGGTTAGTAAGACAGTGTGAATGTTGCCGTATTTTACACCATTGCGTAAAAAATTTATATCTATAGTGTAATGATATATTTCTACATTATAGAGAAATTGATATTAACAGAACACTCATTGATTACATACTAGTCATTCAAATAACGCATATGTGTAGGATTGACAGTACAATATCCTAAAGATTGCACGTTATACAAGAGTATTAGTGTAGCCTGAAACATGTGTTAATGAGAGTATAGTTTACATATTATTACCTGCATAACTTGAGTTAGTAACTTAATAAATGACACTTTCAAATATCACTTGTATGATCATTTGTAGTCAAACCGTCTTAAGAAGGGCTAGCATGTAATCACCATAATTTTTATAGTGGCTAACCCCTTTTGTGTGGATCGCTACCCTTAACTATTATCTATTTGTGATAAGTCACTGAAAGGTGGGGGATACGGGTAAGTTCTTCTATTATATACGCACAGTATTTCTCCATCTTTCTAAAAGCACTTTAATCATTTATTCATTCTGCAGATGAAGTGTGCGTATAATTACGGATTTCCTGAGAAATCTGCATAGAACAAAATTTTGGACCACACATAGAACAGAAGTGCGCGCTTTTGCTAGATATCTGCGGTAGTGTTGCATCATGATAAGAACGAGCAGTATCCGGATCTAGTGCTAAATTAAATTGGTCCTCCCAGCGAAAATCAAAGCGTGCTTTTGACATAGCATTATCACGTATTTGTGCTCCAGGGTGTCCTTTAGCTAGATCAGCTGCATGAGCGGCAATTTTATACGCAATTAATCCCTGTTTAACATCTTCTTTGTTTGGTAAACCCAGATGTTCTTTTGGGGTAACATAGCACAACATAGCACAACCAAACCAGCCAATTAGTGCAGCACCAATACCAGAAGTAAAATGATCGTAACCTGGCGCAATGTCGGTAGTTAATGGCCCTAAAGTATAAAATGGTGCTTCATGACAACTTTTTAGCTGCTCAGTCATATTTCTCTCAATCATATGCATAGGGACATGGCCTGGACCCTCAATCATGACTTGTACATCCTCTTCCCAAGCTATTTTAGTTAACTCACCTAAGGTGTATAATTCAGAAAATTGTGCGTCATCATTAGCATCTTGCACGGAACCAGGACGCAAACCATCTCCTAACGATAATGCTATATCATATGTGGCGCAGATCTTGCAAATATCTCGAAAATGTTCATAAAGAAAATTTTCTGTATTATGGGAAAGACACCACTTAGCCATAATCGATCCACCTCGTGAAACGATACCCGTTAAGCGCTGAGCAGTCATCGGGACATAACGTAAAAGAACACCAGCATGGATGGTAAAGTAGTCTACACCTTGCTCTCCTTGTTCTAATAAGGTGTCACGAACAACCTCCCATGTTAAATTTTCTGCAATACCGTTTACTTTTTCTAGTGCTTGATAAATAGGAACAGTACCAATAGGGACGGGGCTATTACGTAAAATCCACTCACGAGTCTGATGAATGTAGCGACCTGTAGATAAATCCATTACAGTATCTGCGCCCCATTTTGTAGCCCATACCAATTTTTCTACTTCTTCTTCAATAGAAGAAGTTACTGCAGAATTGCCAATATTAGCGTTAACTTTTACTAAAAAATTACGTCCTATGATCATCGGCTCTAATTCTGGATGATTGATATTCGCAGGTATAATCGCGCGCCCAGAAGAAACCTCTTGTCGGACAAATTCTGGAGTAATTTTAATTGATTGAGGCAAGCTATTTTCACTCGCATCATTGCGTCCAATATTCTCACGTATAGCGATAAATTCCATCTCTGGAGTAATAATACCGGCACGTGCATAATGCAACTGAGTTATACGACGATCTTTTTGCGCTCGACGCGGGCGATGTAAGGCTGCCAATTGCAGGCCCTTCCCTATATCATGAGTACACTGTTCATGGCTATTAGTAGAACTAAGACATGTATTGATCTGTTCAGTATCTTTTCGATCATCAATCCACTGTTCACGAAGTCGGTGAATCCCAGTGCTAAGATTAATAGCCATTTCCGGATCTCCGTATGGTCCAGACGTATCATACACTGACACTGGTTTGTTCACTTCTTCATAGAAGGTATCCTTTATTTTCCCATTAATCTGAGTAGGGCTGAGTTGAATTTCACGCATCGGTACTTGTACATCTGCACGCGCGCCTTGCAGGTATATTCTTCTAGAGTTCGGAAAAGTACTACTTTTAATAGTATTTATAAAAATTTGTGCTTGTGTACGCTTTTCACGACGTGACGTGGGAATTTGTGAAGATGGTGACATGATCAGTTCCTCAAGAAATAATAAGGCGTATGCTTATTTGTATTAGAGTAAGCGTTACCCCAAGTAAAGCCCCTCTTAGGCCTGGTAACCACTATTTAGGTGGCTTTTGTGATGTGCTTGTTGTTTTATTGTTTTATTAGCCTAGTAATGCACCCATCCTGTGTTCTATCTCACCGTAGAATTGATTCTATATTCAATGAAAAATAATTAATTTCTAGTCCATTCACACTAAGTTTGTATGGATCAAGATCACTACAATATCAAATGATTTAATGTTGACTCAATGACTGCTGACATGTAAATTAAAAGCATCTATAACATACGGAAAGAAAAAGAAACTCTCTTTAAATTTATTATAATAGTATATAATTAGCACGCTAATATCGCTGATCTATGGCGATAGTAATTTTTTCTTAAAATTCTTCTATTGAGGAAGAAAAAGAAATATAAGCGGAGTGCCCTCGAAGTTTTGAGTTTTTAATTCACCTCCAGCCACAGAAACCATAATCATGAATTAGTATCTCTATATAAAAATATCAATAATCTATGTATTGATAGTGTTACAACAGATATCACATTTTTATCATATATGTTAATTAAGAGTACTGTTTTTAAAGCAATGGAATTCCTATTAGCTTTTAAGGGGTGCTGATAGGTATACGGAAATATTTTTTATAATTGTTAGGATAACACCACACGAGCAGCGGATAATCTCTAAGTAAGAATATTACATCGAAATATCGCGCCATGAAGAAAATATTCTCTACCATAGGAGTAAAATCCCTTATCTTATAATGTTCATGTACACAGTTAAAGGGAGACCTCTACGTTTTAGGATGAAACTCTTACTACATCGATACGCAATAATGAGAGACCTCTACTAGAGTGTATAAGAGACATAAACGATGGTGATTCATATAAAAAAAAGAATTCGCTTGTATTTCTGTTTATTCTTTCATAAAATTATTTTATAATATATCTATAATTAAAAGGTTAACCTACTTAATTAAAAGGTTAATCTACGTATAGAGGCATATTTCTATTGCCAGATTGTTAAAAAAGGATTACACTTGAAGTGAAGAATAACAAATCTATCCAAGATAGTAATCTTTTGTACCGTTCTAATGATGTCAGCAATAGCAATCTATGTGTTTGTTAAAACCAAGCATAGATTATTTGAATAAATAAAAATGTTAGGTCACTAGCTAGTTCTTTTCTTTGTACATTAGCTAATAATCTATCAAGTATCACAGCGATAGAACAGCTCGCTGATCCGCTTTTAAACTAGATTCTGCCAAAATAGAAAGTCTGGCACTTTAAACGTGACGGATTTTCAGCTAGTTTATGAAGATTATACGGGTAAATTATGCTGCACAGGACGCTCCCCTAAAGTGAGCAGGTGCTGGGAATAAGAAACATAAAAAATGTTTCTTATTCCCAAACGCAGAGCACCTAGATAGGGTGATCTCGGCAGACTTCACTATCAGGGCTTTGCGAACGTTCGAGAACGTATTCAAGAAGGATACTTAGCCCTAATGAACGTTAGCAATCAAGTGTATGATAACACTTTTACCATCAGTTCTGCCATAAGCGCAGGGAGTGGTGAATAACAAAAGTCTCTTCATTTTTTCTAAAGTCAAATCTCAGACGTCTAAAGCGTATTGTTATGTAAAAAATCCATATCCGTGCTACCGTCCGCCAAAAGAAAACGTCAAACCTCCACGTATCATTCACGCCATACGTCAAGCGGCGCGTGATAACGCGCCATCCAAACACCCGATTTGGAGATCCGCTCCTCGTTATCATGCTATTACTCATGAGATACTCCGCAATCAGAGGACGATGAATGCACACCGTGCTCGTGCAATTGACGCCATTATGGAATGTTTAGCGGCGCACGTGAACATTGTTACTGGTAAAGTTTATATGTCGCTCGCGCAGATTTCTGATGCATGCGGGCTAACGACATATAACACTGAAGGCAAACCCTGTTACAGTCGCACAAGTCGTGCTATCACCGAGCACCTTGAAGCTCTTGGAGTAGTACTCTGTGATCGAATTTGGGATAACACGACGGGTTCTTATATTCCTAATATAATATGGATTACGCAGCTATTCTTTGTTTTGATTGGTTATGAGTACGGTAAATATTTAGCTGCACAGAATCAACAGTTATCCTGGGAAAACCAGAAAATACGAGAAGCAGGTGAAGAACCAATCACTTTAACTGAAGCACGTCGTCGTGCGAAAACAGAGCATATCCGCAGAGCTTTCGAGTGCCGCACTCAAAAATTAGCACGGAATAAACAACACCGTCGTGCTAGAAAGATAGAGGCCATGGACGAAAGAAAAGCCAGGGGCAGTATTTTGCAAGACCTAGTTAAACTCTATCGAAAAGAAGAACTGGGGGCTATGGGGTATAACGAGTTAAATAGAATTATCACACAGCGATATTACGCAATGTGTAAACTCGCTAGCCCCCCACCCGGAACTGGGTAACTTTATTCAAAACTGATATTAAAATATATACCTATGCATTTCACAGGATTCCTATTGCCTTAAATTAAGAAATCATAATTTCCAGACAAAATATACGAATATGTAGCTTATTTTTCATTATATATTTCTCCACCTCCCCCTCTAGAAAAAAACTTGAAACTTATCCACATATTAATGCAATTAGGAATAGGTTGTTAAATGCACTATTAGAACTAAATGCAACATTTACTATAAATACCATTACAGAAAAAGAATATTATAAGAGACGCACTTATAGGTAAAATCTGTGCAAAAATAAGATAGCTTAAAAATAACTCTAAATTAGCATCTAGTCGTCGTAGAGAGAAACGCTAAGCTCGCAGCTAAATTTATGCGAAAAAACGCCTTTGATCCTTTAGATATGAGTAAAATAAATAAGATGTTCACACAACTACCACACAGGAAAATTCCTATTTTTCATGTTATATAATTATAGATAGCCTTATCACTATAGTGATTAATTTACAGATAGAGCAAAATATATAAACATCAGAATTTTTATTTTTCTTATAAAATAACGAATAAAGTAAAAATAAGAGTATTTATTTAAATAAAAAAGTATGAATATAAAATGTTCTTTTAATTATTTATTATTACATGGGAATAAAAAACAAAAGCACGGATAAGTGATATAGTATATTTTTATTTTTTTAAAAAATATTAATAAATATCATCATAAATATAATATCACATAATGATGAAATAATATTTTTCAAAAAATATTTCTTTCTTGTTATATTTTCTTATAAAACATTTAAATACACTTGAACAGTAAGTATATTTTAAAAATTTTTAATCTTTCTAAAATATATATTAAGTAAATATTATTTTTTATTATTAAAATAATGAAAATATATCTCAAGATATTAATAAATATTCATAAAAATAAAGTAAAAACTAACATTCATATTAAAAATATTAAATAGTGATATATGAAAATTCTATTTATTGTATATTTTAAATATATTTTCAAATAAACATTTAAAATAAAAAAATTATATATTTTAATATATTTTGTTGATTTAAAATATAACTATTGTAATAGTTAATAACTTTACATGTTAAAAATTATGTCATAGTAAATAATACAGGAAAATTCACATGTACGATCATAATGTTTTATACAATAAATAATATTCACAATTTTTAAATTTTACGCCATAAAATATTGTGATATGATATATATCTTTATATGTAAATACTTTAAATGTAAATAACTACATATACTATTTTTCCTTTTTTACAACACCATCTAAATATTCATTATTTTAAAATACATAAAATATTAAATATATATAAATTAAAAACAAATAACCATTAATATATTAATAATTGTATGAGATATACATATATATTATCACTAATAAAATATTTTATTAGAGGATAAATATATATAAAATGATCATTTTTTATTTTTCGCCTAAGTAACATACTTATGCATTGTACGTATAGTAAATTATTTAATATCTATATATTGCAGTATTATTTATAGAAATTATATACCAACTTTCTTTAAAATTAAATAATCTAAGATTCGTATTATCATGGCATCGTAATTCAATTTTCTATGTCATATATTATTTATTTTTCACTTATAAAAGATAAAATTAACGAAAAACATCATTTTGTAACATTCTAGACGAAAAAAATCCTGATAGATGATGATCTTAGCAGATTTCACTATCAGGAATTTTCGAATAATTTTTAAATGTAAATACGCATTAAAGAAATGTCATTACTGTCTAAAGTAGATTGCTTTCTATATGAGTAGTTATAGATAGTGGAGTTCACTGTTTTTATTTAGCAT